>NZ_JBEZXY010000003.1:0-23208 GCF_040638245.1 Streptomyces sp. NPDC026659
TCTCGCTTTCGCGTTTCCCTTTCCGGCGGTTCCGACTCTATCAGATCCTTTTCGGTGTCTGACCCCCAGTCAGCGGGGTTTGTCTTCCCGGCCTCCCGGCCGTTCCGACGTCTCAAACCTTAGCGGATCAACCCCGGCAGTTCCTAATCGGGCTGCCGAGCTCCATTCGAATTGAATTCGGGCAAGCCGAAAGCAATCCCAGGAGGAGATCGTGCTGATGGTTTGAGGTGCCGCTCGAGGCGGCGGAGTGTTGCGGGAGAACCGTTACGTCTCCGTGCAACCCGGAGAACTTTACGGATCCGCAAGGGGCGAGTCAAGCCCCGTTGTCAAGATTTTTTTGAGCGGGGCGCCCGGGTGCCTGACGTCGCAGGTCGGGGCGGGTAGGGACGGCTCAGTCCAGGTCGGTGAGCCGGCCGTCCGCGTCCGGCTGGGCGTGCTCCACGCGGCGCAGAAGTCGGGTGAGGACCTCGCCGAGCACGGCGCGCTCGGCGGGAGTGAGGTCCTGGAGCAGGTCCTCCTCGAAGACGGTGGCGAGGCGCATCGCCTCCAGCCACTTCTCGCGGCCCCCGGGAGTCAGCTCGACGATGACGCGGACGCGGTTGGACTCGTCGCGCTCGCGGGTGACCAGGCCCTCGCCCACCATGCGGTCGATCCGGTGGGTCATCGCGGCCGGCGTGAGGCCGAGCCGCTTCGCCAGCTCGCCGGGGCCCATGCGATAGGGGGCGCCGGACAGGACGAGTGCCTTCAGGACCTCCCACTCGGCGTTGCTGATGCCGAGCTCGGAGGTCTGGCGGCCGTAGGCGACGTTCATCCGGCGGTTCAGCCGGGACAGCGCCGACACGATCTTCTCGACCTGGGGGTCCAGGTCCCGGAACTCGCGCTGGTAGGCGGCGATCTGTTCTTCAAGTGTCGGCTCGGTGACGCCGGGGGTGTCGGCCATGGGCGCAGTATCGCACGGGGTCTCCTTGCTTTGAAGTCCTTCGGTATGTAATCTTTAGGTTCTAACTTTAGCTTTGAAGTCTTCACTCCTAACTAGTGAAAGAGGTGAACGTGACCAGGGCGATGGGAGCGGCGATGCGCCGCATCCACGTGGGCAACGCACTCAGTGCGTTCGGGCTCGGCTTCACGGTTCCGTATCTGTACGTCTATGTGGCGCAGGTGCGGGGACTGGGAGCGATGACGGCGGGACTCGTGCTCGCCGTCTTCGCCGCGGCCGCGCTGGTCGTGCTGCCCTTCGCGGGCCGCGCGATCGTGCGGCGCGGACCGCTGCCCGTCCTGCTCGCCGCCCTGGTCCTGGCCGCGCTCGGCGCACTGGGTCTCGGCCTGGCGAGCAGCGCGGCGACGGTCATGGTGACGGCGGCGGCGCTCGGCGCCGGGCAGGCCGTGATGCAGCCCGCGCTGGCGACGATGATCGTGGACTGCTCGGCGACCGAGACCCGCTCGCGCGCGTTCGCGATGCAGTTCTTCCTGCAGAACCTCGGGCTCGGTATAGGCGGACTGATAGGCGGCCACCTCGTCGACACGACGAAGGTCTCCTCCTTCACTCTGCTGTTCGCGTTCGAGGCGGCGATCTTCCTGCTGCTGGTCGTGGTGATGACGACGGTGCGGATGCCGCGCGCGCCCCACATCGCGGACCAGCCGGAGGGTGCGGCCAAGGGCGGCTGGCGGCAGCTGGCCGGCAACCGCGCGATGGTGCAGCTGTGCGTCCTGGGCTTCGTCCTCTTCTTCGCCTGCTACGGCCAGTTCGAGTCCGGGCTGAGCGCGTACGGCGTGGAGGCGGCCGGGATATCCACCTCGACGCTCGGTACCGCGCTGGCGGCCAACACGATGATGATCGTCGTGGCGCAGTTCGCCGTGCTGAAGCTGGT
This sequence comes from Streptomyces sp. NPDC026659, assembly GCF_040638245.1. Classification (NCBI taxonomy): domain Bacteria; kingdom Bacillati; phylum Actinomycetota; class Actinomycetes; order Kitasatosporales; family Streptomycetaceae; genus Streptomyces; species Streptomyces sp. NPDC026659. The sequence continues at coordinate 1,869 of NZ_JBEZXY010000003.1, forward strand.
CGAGCGGCGGCGCCGGTCGCGGGTCATCGCGCTCGTCGGTCTGATCTGGACCGTCGCCTGGCTGGCGGCGGGGTACGCGGGGCTCGGGCACGGCAGCCAGGAGATGGCCACGGCCGCGTTCGTGTCGACGTACGCGCTGTTCGGGCTGGGTGAGGCGATGCTGTCGCCGACGCTCGCCCCGCTGGTGGCGGATCTGGCGCCCGAGGGCAGGGCCGGTCAGTACAACTCGGCCTTCGCGCTGGTCAAGCAGCTCGCGCTGGCCATCGGTCCGGCGGTGGGTGGTCCGCTCGGGGCCTCGCTGCACGCGCCGTACATCGTGACGTTCGTGCTGTTCTCGCTGGCGATCAGCGTGCTCGCGCTGCGCCTTGGACGGCGGCTCACGGCCGGGCAGGACCGGCCGTGGTCGCTGGTGCAGAGCCGGGTGGTGGCCCGGGGCAAGGCGTCGGCGGAGTCCGTCAGCGCCTGACCCCGTCAGCCCCTGGTCCTGCGGAGGGCTCCCCCTTCGGCAGCAGGAACTCGCACCAGACCGCCTTGCCGCCGCCCGGTGTCTTCCGGGCGCCCCAGGCCGAGGCGATCGTGGCCACGATGTCGATGCCGCGTCCGGACTCGTCGGCGGGTTCGGCGCGGCGGCGGCGCGGGAGGTGGTCGTCGCCGTCGGTGACCTCGATGATCAGGCGGCGGTCGGTGCGGCGGAGCCGGAGCCGCATGGGCGGGATGCCGTGCTGGAGGGAGTTGGCGACCAGTTCGCTGGCGGCCAGGACGCCCAGGTCGTGCAGTTCGACGGGGAAGCGCCAGCTGGTGAGCACGCCGGAGGCGAAGGCGCGGGCGCGCGGGGCCGCCTCGATGCCGCCGAGCAGATCGAGGGCGGCGTTGCGGAAGAGGTCGCCCTCGGGGCCGGTGCGCGCGGGGTGCTGGAGGACCAGCACCGCCACGTCGTCGTCGTGGTCGGCGGTGACCCCGGCGGAGCGGACCAGGCGGTCGCAGACGACCTGGGGGCTGCCGGTGGCTCCGGCGAGGGCGCGCTCCAGGGCGGCGATCCCCTCGTCCAGGTCCTCGTCGCGCCGTTCGACCAGTCCGTCCGTGTAGAGGACGGCCATGGAGCCGGGGCCGAGGGGGACGGAGCCGGAGGCGTGCACCCAGCCGCCGGTGCCGAGCGGGGGTCCGGTGGGTTCGTCGGCGCGCAGCACCGTGCCGTTCTCGTCGCGGACGAGGATCGGGAGGTGGCCTGCGGAGGCGTAGACCAGGCGGCCCTCGTTGGGGTCGTGGACGGCGTAGACGCAGGTGGCGATCTGGTTGGCGTCGATCTCGACGGCGAGGCCGTCAAGGAGCTGGAGCACCTCGTGGGGCGGCAGGTCGAGGCGGGCGTAGGCGCGGACGGCGGTGCGCAGCTGGCCCATGACGGCGGCGGCGCGGACGCCCCGGCCCATCACGTCGCCGATGACGAGGGCGGTGCGTCCGCCGCCGAGGGTGATGACGTCGTACCAGTCGCCGCCGACCGCGGCCTCGGTGCCGCCGGGCTGGTAGGTGGCGGCGACGCGCAGGTCGTCGGGTTCCTCCAGGTCCTGCGGGAGCAGGGAGCGCTGGAGGGTGACGGCGGTCTCGCGCTGGCGGCGCTCGCTGGCGCGCAGGCGTTCGGCGGCCTCGGCGTGGTCGGTGACGTCGGTGGCGAAGACGAGGACGCCCGCGTCGCGGTCGCCGCCCTCGGTGACCGGGGTGCAGGTGAAGGTGTAGAAGCGGCCGTCGACGGCGCGGCGGGACTTCAGGGTGCGGGGGCGGCCGCTGCGCAGCACCTGGTCGAGGAGGGGGAGCAGGCCCAGCTCGGAGAGTTCGGGGAGGGCCTCGCGGGCGGGTTCGCCGGGGGTGCGGGCGCCGAAGGCCGCGCGGTAGGCGTCGTTGACGTAGCCGAGGCTGTGGTCGGGCCCGTGGACGAGGGCGACGAGGGCCGGGACGCGGTCGAGGACCTCGCGCGCGGGCAGTTCGTCGACGGCGGGGACGAAGGCCGTCTGCCCGTCGGGGTGTCCGCCGCGGGCCGCGGGCACGGAGCCTTCTCCCGGTGGGTTCGGGGACACCGCCTGCACCGCCTGCTCGGTCCGTGCCGCGGCGCGGCGCTGCGTTCCGGGGAGCCGGGCGCTCCAGCGCGTGAAGTTCACAGTGGGGAAAGCCTCGTGTGTGCTGAGTGCGGGCGGATGCCCGGCCGGGGACATGGGCAGTCTGGCAGGTGGCCGTCCGGGGCGATATCCGTCAGACGCCCCGGTGCCGGGTGGAGTTCCCGGGTCCGGTCAGGACGACCCCTTCGGGTTGTCGTACGGGGGATGCGGGGGAATTCCACCGGCCGCCAGTTCGAACTCCGCGCGGGGGTGTTCGAGCGAGCCGAGCGAGACGATCTCGCGGCGGAAGAGTCCGGCGAGGGTCCACTCGGCCAGGACGCGGGCCTTGCGGTTGGCGGTGGGAATGCGGCTCAGGTGGTAGACGCGGTGTACGAGCCAGGCGGGGAATCCGGTGAGCCGCCGTCCGTACACCTGGGCGACGCCCTTGTGCAGGCCGAGGGAGGCGACGGAACCGGCGTGGGTGTGCGCGTAGGTCTCCGGGGGTTCGCCGCGCAGGGTGTGGACGACGTTGTCGGCGAGGACGCGGGCCTGGCGTACGGCGTTCTGGGCGTTGGGCGCGGTCTCGGTGCCGGGCCCGGCGGTGACGTCCGGGACGGCGGCGGCGTCGCCCGCGCCCCAGGCGTGCGGGGTGCCCTCGACGGCCAGCTCGGCGGTGCAGCGCAACCGGCCGCGGTCGGTGAGCGGCAGGCCGGTGGCGGCGAGCAGGGGGTGGGGGCGGACGCCCGCGGTCCATACGAGGGTGCGGGTGGGGAGGCGCTGTCCGTCGCTGAGCACGGCGATCCGGCCGGCGCAGGACTCCAGGCGGGTCTCGAGGAGGACGCGGATGTTGCGGCGGCGCAGCTGGGTGACGGTGTAGCGGCCCAGCTCGGGGCCGACCTCGGGGAGGATGCGGCCGGTGGCCTCGACGAGGATCCACTTCATGTCCTCGGGGCGGATGCCGGGGTAGTAGCGGGTGGCGTGGCGGGCCATGTCCTCCAGTTCGGCGAGTGCCTCGACGCCCGCGTAGCCACCGCCGACGAAGACGAAGGTGAGGGCCGCGTCGCGGACGGCGGGGTCACGGGTGGAGGAGGCGATGTCGAGCTGTTCGATGACGTGGTTGCGCAGGCCGATGGCCTCCTCGACGGTCTTGAAGCCGATGCCGTGCTCCGCGAGGCCGGGGATCGGCAGGGTGCGGGCGACGGAGCCGGGCGCGAGGACGAGTTCGTCGTAGCCGAGGAGTTCGTCCGGGGCGCCGCGCTCGGCGGTGGCGAGGGTGCGGACGGCCGCGGTGCGGGCCGTGTGGTCGAGGGAGGTGACCTCGCCTACGACGACGCGGCACCGGTCCAGGACGCGGCGCAGCGGGACGACGACATGGCGGGGCGAGATCGAGCCCGCGGCCGCCTCCGGCAGGAACGGCTGATACGTCATATAGGGGTCCGGACTGACGACGGTGATCTCGACATCGCCCTGTCTGAGCTGCGGTTTCAGCTTCCGCTGGAGACGCAGGGCGGTGTACATCCCGACGTGGCCGCCGCCGACGACCAGAATGCGCGCGCGTTCCTTCACCATCCCATGACGCACCCGGCGCCTTTGTTTGTCCACAGCCCCGGCGATTTGTGTGACCGGAAGACGGTTGTGCGTCGCGCCGGACGCGCCGCCCGGACGGGGGAATCGGACGGTGCCGTCGGGGGCCGCGGGCGGTCGTGAAGGCATGGAATTCGGACATAGATGGCTCGTAGTCCGATCGGGGGCGCACTGTGCGGAACCTACCCCTTCTGAATTGACGCCCTCTCAACTATGTTCATGTGTCGACGGAGTGCGGGGAATGTGGCCGAACGGGGCCCGCGCGGAGCGGTTCCGCTCAGGGACCGGGCCGGTTCCGCGTACGTCCGGCATCAGTGGCGGGGAGTCTCCGGGGGGAGACGTCATCACCGGGGGAACACATGCATCTTCAGGAAACGCACTGGTCGGCCGCGTCCGTCGTGACGCCCGGCGGCAAACGCGGGGACGGCCCGCGTTCGGCGCCGCTGCGGGTGGACGCGCAGCGCAATCTGGAGCACGTGCTGCGGGCGGCGCGTGAGGTCTTCGGCGAGCTGGGGTACGGCGCGCCGATGGAGGACGTGGCGCGGCGCGCGCGGGTCGGGGTCGGCACGGTGTACCGGCGTTTCCCCAGCAAGGACGTGCTGGTCCGGCGGATCGCCGAGGAGGAGACCGCGCGGCTGACCGAGCAGGCGCGGGCCGCGCTCGGGCAGGAGGACGAGCCGTGGTCGGCGCTGTCGCGCTTCCTGCGGACCTCCGTGGCCTCGGGCGCGGGACGGCTGCTGCCGCCGCAGGTGCTGCGGGTGGGGGTCGCGGACGACGAGGCCCGGGTGCCGCAGCAGCGCTCGCAGCCGGTCCCCGGTTCGGGTGAACTACGGCTGGTGGCGGACGAGTCCACGAGCGTGGCCGCGCTCCTCGAGGTGGTCGGCCGACTGGTGGACCGGGCCCGAGCGGCGGGCGAACTCCGCCCCGACGTCTCCGTGGCCGACGTCCTCCTGGTCATCGCCACGGCGGCTCCTTCCCTGCCGGACGCGGCCCAGCAGGCTGCCGCTTCCGCCCGGCTGCTGGAGATCCTGCTGGAGGGCCTGCGGTCCCGCCCGGCGTAGGGCCCGCGAGGAACGATGCCGGGCCCGGTGACTGCACCGGGCCCGGACGCCGTAGAACCCTCCGCACCCCACCCCCGAAGATCGACAACACCCTTGCGTGAACGCCCTGTTCGGATCCTGTTCGCAAGGCGTGCGGATAATCCGCCCGGACGAGTGACGGGTCGGACGAGTGGCCCAGGGGTGTAAACCTTTGTGGCACCCTGAGCCGGTACGGAATCGGCTGTGCCGGGCATCGGGGGATTTTCGGGGATGAGTGTCGACGGGTGGGACGGCGCGCGCGGTGAGGGCGACGCGGAGGCCGGGGGGCTGACGTCGCCGCAGGTGCCGAGCCAGGGCGGCCGCGGTCCCGGGGCCGAGCAGCCGCGTCAGGCCGAGCCCGCCGAGGCGAGTCTCCCCGCTCAGCGCGAGGGCAGTGTGCTGCCGCCGCCGCGTGACATGCCCCCCGTCGACATGCCCCCCGCCGACAGCGAACTGATCGAGCGGATGCGGGCCGGTGACGACTCCGCGTACGAGGAGCTGTACCGCAGGCACGCCGACGCGGTGAAGCGCTACGCGCGTACCTGCTGCCGCGACGGCCACACCGCCGACGACCTGACCGCCGAGGTGTTCGCGCGGATGCTCCAGGCGGTGCGCGGCGGTTCGGGACCCGAGTACGCGGTGCGCGCCTATCTGCTGACCTCGGTACGCCGGGTCGCCGCGCACTGGACCAAGTCCGCCCGGCGCGAGCAACTCGTCGACGACTTCGCGGTGTTCGCGCAGCAGTCCGCCCGTTCCTCCGAGGTGTCCGACGACGACACGCTGGAACTCGGCGCCGACGTGCGCGCGATGCACGAGGCCGAGCAGTCGATGGCGATGCAGGCGTTCCGCTCGCTGCCCGAGCGCTGGCAGGCCGTGCTCTGGCACACCGAGGTGGAGGACGAGTCGCCGAGCGACGTGGCCGTGCTGTTCGGCCTGGACGCCAACGGCACACGCGTGCTGGCGAGTCGGGCCCGCGAGGGGCTGAAGCAGGCTTACCTCCAGGCCCACGTCAGCGCGAGCCTCGTGAGCGACGAGGAGTGCGCGCGCTACGCCGACCAGCTCGGCGGGTACGCCCGCCGCAAGCTGCGGGTGCGCGCCGAGCGGGGCCTGCGCAAGCACCTGGAGGAGTGCGCGAAGTGCCGGCTCGCGGCCGCGCAGATCCAGGAAGTCGCGAGCGGTATCCCGGCGGTCGTGCCGGTGGCCGTCATCGGCTGGTTCGGTGCCGCCGGGTACGCGAAGGCGCTCGGGGTCATCGCGGGCGGCGCGGGTGTCGGCGCGGCGGGTGCCGCGGCGGCGGCGACCGGGGCCGGCTCGGGTGGCGGTGCGGGCGGTGGCGCGGCGGCCTCGGAGGGGCTCGGCGCGCCGGTGAAGGCGGGCATCGCGACCGGTGTGGTGGCAGTGGCCGCCGCGGCGGTCGCGCTGGCGCTGGTCAACGACAGCAGCCCGACCCGGGAGATCGCCAAGCCCTCCCCGTCCCCGGTCGTCCAGCAGCCGCAGACCCCGAAGCCCACGCCGAAGCCCAGGAAGCCGGACCCGGTGCCGGTGGCGGCCGTCCCGGAGCCCCCGGCGTCCGCGCCGAAACCGAAGCCGACGCCCAGGCCCACCCCGAAGCCGACGCCGAAACCGGCCCCGAAGCCGACGCCCACGCCGAAGCCCCCCGCGCCCACCCCCAAGCCGACGCCGAAGCCCACCCCGCCCCCCGCGAAGCCGACGCCGACACCGAAGCCGACCCCCAAGCCCACCCCGCCACCCGCGCCCGAGGTCTACGAGACCAACGCGCTGGACTACGACCTGACCGGCGACGGCACCGGGCCCGAGGTGCGCCTCGGCGACAGCAGCTGGGTGTGGCGCCGCTACGGCATGTCGATCGCCGACACCAACTACTCGCGCGGCATCACCGTGCGCGGCGACTCCTCGGTCACCGTGGACCTCAACCGCCCGTGCACGACGTACGACGCCGTGGTCGGGGTGGACGACCTGAACCTCACGCCCGGCAAGGTGTCCTTCTCCGTCTACGCGGACGGGGTCCGGCTGTGGCACTCCGGTGCGGTCGGGGGCGGCGACGCGGCGGTGCCGGTGCATGTGGACCTGACGGGGCGGACGACGGTGCGGCTCGTGGTGGAGCAGCGCGGCCACACCTTCGAGCAGGTGGCCTTCGCGGACTGGGCGCAGTCCCGCTTCACCTGCCGCTAGCGGCTCCCAGGGCACCCCGCTGCGGGTCGATGCCCGCCGGTACGGCACGGGCGCGGGCCGGGGTGCCGGTCCAGCAGCTGCCCCGGCGGGCGAGCAGGCGGCCGAGCCAGAGTTCGACGGAGACCAGGTCGGCGAGCCCGTCCAGCGGGAGGGGTTCGCCCGCGGCCGCCGAGCGGACGGCCTTGCGGACCACCCGGGCCTCGACCAGGCCCGCGTCCGCGAGCAGCGGGGTGGCGAAGAGGTCCACGAGCGAGTCGGCGGCGACACGCAGGCCCGTTCGGGCGGCGGCCGCGCCCGCGGCGTGGGAGGGGGCGCCCCAGCCGGGCGGCAGATCGGTGACCCCGGCGCCGTCGAGGACGGTGCGCAGAACGGCGGCGCGGGCGCCGGGCTTGACCCGCAGGGCCTCGGGCAGGGAGCGGCAGGCGCGGACGACCTGGTTGTCGAGGAAGGGCGCGTGCAGCCGCTGGGAGCGGACCTCGGCGGCCTGTTCCAGGACGCGCAGATCGGCGGCGTGCCGGGCGAGGACGGCGGCGGCGCGGAACTCGCCGGGGCGCAGCCCGGGTCCACCGGAGGCGCGGTCCGCCCCGGACTGAAGAAGAACCGATACTTCAGCCAGTGCTTCCCCGGTCAGCCACCGCGCCGCCGGACCGGGTCTCCCCCAGGTCAGCGCGGCGAGGGACGCGCCGACCGCCCCCTTGGGTTCGTCGAAGTTCTTCCGCATCAGCCGCTCGGCCAGCGCCTCCATGCCCGTCCGGTACGGCGTACGGGCCAGGCGCCGGGCGGCGCCGTAGACCCGCGCGGGGACCAGGACCGAGCCGTCGGCGCGGGTGAGGGCGGCGACCGGGCGGACCAGATGGCGGCGTCTGCGGTCGAGCAGCAGATCGGCGAGGCGGGCGGGGTGGGCGTCGAGGACCTGGCGGGCGCCGTGTCCGGTGAAGTGGTCGGCGCTGCCCGCCGCGAGCCGGGCGCGGTGCCGGGCGGCGGTGACCAGGGAGGGGCCGGGTTCGTCGGTGAGGGGTCCGTCGAGGTCGGCGTAGGGGAGGGTGTCCTCGCCGCCGGTGACGACCACGTGGTGCAGGCGCGGGTTGGCCGCGAGGGCTCCGGCGCGCTCCAGTTCGGCCTCGCGGCCGCCGACGGCCAGGTCGTTGAAGGTGACGGCGAGCAGCCGCTCCCCCGCGCCGGTGCCGTGGCCGAGCAGGGTGCCGGGTCTGCCGGGCAGCCCGGCGGCGAGCAGGGCCAGGGTGCCGGAGGCGGGGCCGCCGGAGAGGTCGGCGCCGATACCGGGCACCGGCATCCCGCGCGCCGCCCGCCGCTCGGCCGGGCCCATGCCGGGCACCGGCCCCGGGTCGAGTCCGGGCACGTGCCGGGGGGCGGCGAGCCGGACCCGGACCGCCTCGATCAGGGCGTCGCGCACGGCGTCGACGGCGTGGGCCGGGTCGGCCGGGGGCGCGGCGACAGCGAGGGAGGCGACCGGCTCGTACCCGGTGATCTCGCGCGCCCCGGCGCGCAGGATCAGCGCGTGCCCCGGCGGAACGCGGCGTACGCCCTCGTACGGCGTGGTGTCGCGCAGCGCGGCCGGGACGTCGGGGGCGGCGAGCAGGGACGCGAGGTGGCCGAAGTCGAGGTTGGCCTCGGTGAGGTCGGCCAGCGGCAGGGCGGCGGTGGCGTAGGAGGTGCCGCCGTTCCAGGGGGCGTGGAAGACCGGGCGGGCGCCCGCGAGGTCGCCGCAGACGGTGATCCGGCGGCCGGCCTGGACGACGGCGGTGTAGCTGCCGGGCCAGGCGGTCAGATGCCGGAGCGCACCCCCGCGCGCGGTGAACAGGCCCCGGCGCAGTTCGTCGTCGGAGGCGCCGCAGATGCCGAGGACAGCGATGCGGTTCCGGTCGTCGCCCTGGACCACGCGCACCTCGTCGGGGCGCCAGTCGCCGACCGCCCACAGCGGATCGGGGCCGCCCCACAGCAGCTGGGAGCCGACCGGGTGCGGGGTCTCGTCGTCGTATCCGGAGGGGTCCACGGCGCCGGGTCCGAGGCCGCCCGTCGCGGCGCTGCTCCACCCGACCAACCACCGCATCGACGCCTCCACAGGCTGTGGACAATCAGTGCACCGCACGAACCGGACCCATGCTGCCATGAAGAACGCGCGGGAGAGGGGCGGCGGCGCCGCCTTCGCGCGGGAGAAACCTGAGCGAAACGGCGTGCGGGGGTGGGTCATTGGCACGGGAGGGCAGGGTGTCACCGGCGCGGGACGGCCGGGCGGCGCCGTCGGCGACTCCCTGGGAACACAGGCCGTATGCGATGCGAATGCGCCCCGCTTCACTCCCCGAAAACCACCTGTGCGCCCTCAACTGCTCTGGTGAGAGCGGGGTTCGGCGGTCCGGAAGGAGGGCGGTTTTCGGCCAATTCGTGGGCGGCGTACGGCGGTTGAGCACGCTCCGTACAGAGCTGCGCAGAGCCCTGCGACCCGATGGCCGCGCACAGTCCGGGAGGCGGGCATCGCCTCCCGGACCGGTCCGCCACCCGCGGGGATGAAGGTGGCGGTGTCCCCCAGCCCACTGGATTCAGTACAGCGGGCCGACCCACGCGACTCCCATGGAACCGCTCCCGAGGTGGCCGGAGAAGAGCGCACGGACAGGCGCACGGCCACACGGCCGGGGGCACGCCGCGACGGGGTGTGCACGGTGCGTACAGGGCCGCACTCCCGTACGGACCGCAATCACGCCATCCGGAACAATGCCCCTTAACGCTTGGGATGCGGCGAACTACGCTGTGTTTACGAATGCCGCGTGGTTATGCCAGCGGGGCAGCCGTCTGTGTCGAGGGGTGGCGCATGTCCAGGGAGCAACGCGGGCCGAACGAGAAACTCGGCGCCGTTCTCGCCCTCGCGGGAATCAGCAACGCGGGACTCGCGCGGCGGGTCAACGACCTAGGGGCCCAGCGGGGGTTGACCCTTCGCTACGACAAGACGTCGGTGGCGCGCTGGGTTTCGAAGGGCATGGTGCCCCAAGGTGCGGCACCGCACCTGATCGCGGCCGCGATCGGCCAGAAGCTCGGCCGGCCGGTGCCGCTGCACGAGATCGGCCTGGCGGACGCCGACCCGGCGCCCGAGGTCGGCCTCGCCTTCCCGCGCGACGTGGGCCAGGCGGTGAAGTCGGCCACCGATCTGTACCGCCTCGACCTGGCGGGACGCCGGGCCGGGTCCGGCGGCATCTGGCAGTCGCTGGCGGGCTCGTTCGCCGTGAGCGCCTACGCCACGCCCGCGTCCCGTTGGCTGATAACCCCCGCCGACAGTTCGGTGGAACGCGAGGCGGCCTCGGCCGAGGGCGCCGGCGCACCGATCAAAGTCGGCCACAGCGATGTGCGCAAACTGCGGGAGGCGGCCGAGGACGCCAGGCGCTGGGACTCCAAGTACGGGGGCGGCGACTGGCGTTCGTCCATGGTCCCGGAGTGCCTGCGCGTGGAGGCCGCGCCGCTGCTGCTCGGCTCCTACTCCGACGAGGTGGGGCGCGCCCTGTTCGGCGCGGGTGCCGAACTGACCCGGCTCGCGGGCTGGATGGCCTTCGACACCGGCCAGCAGGAGGCCGCCCAGCGGTACTACATCCAGGCGCTGCGGCTGGCCCGCGCGGCCGCCGACGTACCGCTCGGCGGATACGTACTGGCCTCCATGTCCCTCCAGGCCACCTACCGGGGCTTCGGCGACGAGGGCGTGGACCTCGCGCAGGCCGCCCTGGAGCGCAACCGGGGCCTGGCCACCGCCCGCACGATGAGCTTCTTCCGGCTGGTCGAGGCGAGAGCACACGCGCGCGCGGGCGACGCCCAGGCCGCGGGCGCCGCGCTGAAGTCGGCCGAGGGCTGGCTGGAACGGTCCCGGGAGGGCGACAACGACCCGTCCTGGCTCGGCTTCTACGGCTACGACCGCTTCGCCGCCGACGCCGCCGAGTGCTACCGCGACCTGAAGGCACCCCGCCAGGTCCGCCGCTTCACCGAGCAGGCCCTGTCCAAGCCGACGGAGGAGTTCGTGCGCTCGCACGGGCTGCGCCTGGTCGTCTCCGCGGTGGCCGAGCTGGAGTCCGGCAACCTGGACGCGGCCTGCGAGCAGGGCGTGCGCGCGGTGGAGGTGGCCGGGCGGATCTCCTCGGCGCGCACCACCGAGTACGTCAAGGACCTGCTGCACCGCCTGGAGCCGTACGGCGACGAGCCGCGCGTGGTGGAGCTGCGCGAGCGGGCCCGGCCGCTGCTGATGGCTCCGGCGTAATCCTCTGTCGGCCGCGTTTGAAGCCGTTGTCAGTGGCGCAGTGCACTATCGAGTCGGGAGGTGGTGCAAGGTGCGGACGGGCGCGTACGACTGCGATGTGCTGGTGGTCGGTGGCGGGATCGTCGGGCTGTCGACGGCGTACGCGATCACCCGTGCCGCGCCGGGCACGCGCGTGACGGTGCTGGAGAAGGAGCCGGGCCCGGCCCGGCACCAGACCGGGCGCAACAGCGGGGTGATCCACAGCGGGATCTACTACCGCCCCGGCTCCCTGAAGGCGCGGTACGCGGTCCGGGGCGCGGCCGAGATGGTCAAGTTCTGCGCGGAGTACGGCATCCCGCACGCGGTGACCGGCAAGCTGATCGTCGCCACCGAGCGCTCCGAGCTGCCCCGGCTGCACGCCCTGGCGCAGCGCGGCCGGGAGAACGGCATCACGGTGCGGGAGCTGGGCGCCGCCCAGATCACGGAGTACGAGCCGGAGGTGCGGGGCCTGGCCGCCATCCACGTCGGCACGACCGGCGTGTGCGACTACGGCGCCGTCGCGCGTCAGCTGGCGCGCGCCTCCGGTGCCGAGATCCGCTACGGCGCGCGGGTGGTCCGGATCGACCGGCGCCCGGAGCGGGGCGTGGCCGTGCTGACCTCGGCCGGCGAGGTGGTGCGCGCCCGCGTCCTGGTGAACTGCGCGGGGCTGTACTCCGACGAGGTGGCCCGCCTCGCCGGTGACGAGCCGGACGTGCGCATCGTGCCGTTCCGCGGGGAGTACTGGGAGCTGGCCCGGCCCGAGCTGGTGCGGGGCCTGGTCTATCCGGTGCCGGACCCGGCGTTCCCGTTCCTCGGGGTGCATCTGACCCGGGGCATCGACGGCGAGGTCCACATCGGCCCGAACGCGGTCCCGGCACTCGCGCGCGAGGGGTACGGCTGGGGTGTCGTACGCCCCCGTGAGCTGGCGGGCACGCTCGCCTGGCCCGGTGCGTGGGCGCTGGCCCGGCGGCACTGGCTCCACGGCGCCGGTGAGCTGCGCCGCTCGGTGTCCAAGGGCGCGTTCCTGAAGGCGGTGCAGCGGCTGGTGCCCGCCGTCGGGGAGACGGACCTGGTGCGGGCCCCGGCCGGGGTGCGGGCGCAGGCGGTGGCCCGGGACGGCTCCCTGGTGGACGACTTCCTGCTGCGCGAGGCACCCCGCACGATCCACGTCCTGAACGCCCCGTCCCCGGCGGCCACGGCCTCCCTGCCGATCGGCCGCGAGGTCGCGGCCCGGGCGCTGGCGATGCTGGGCGGGGCGTGACCCGGCACACGGGTCCGGCCCGCCGTTCGGGCGTGACCCGTCACACGAGGAGAGCAGAGGGAGAGTCCCCGTCGACCGCCTAAAATCGGATGCACTGTGTCTGACTTCGTGAACGCCCCCGCAGCCGAGCGACCCGCCACCGACGGGTCGTCCGTTCCGCTGTCCGCCCGGACCTCCCGGGGCAAGGGGGAGCCCCGCTTCCCGGGCGGCCCCCAGGCCGATCCCGCCGGGTCGCACTTCGAGCGGCGCATCCGCAGCTTCCAGCCGCGCCGGAGCCGGGTGACCACCGGCCAGGCCGACGCCCTGGAGCGGCTGTGGCCGCGGTGGGGCATGGACATCGACGGGCAGCGGGTCGTCGACCTCGCGGAGCTGTTCGGGAACACCAACCCGGTCGTGCTGGAGATCGGCTTCGGCATGGGCGAGGCGACCGCGCGGATGGCGGCGGCCGCCCCGGACGTCAACATCCTCGCGGTGGACGTGCACACCCCCGGCCAGGGCAATCTGCTGAACCTGGCCGACCAGGACGGCCTGACCAACGTCCGGGTCGGCAACGGCGACGCGATCATCCTGCTCCGCGAGATGCTCGCGCCCGACTCCCTCGGCGGTCTGCGCGTCTACTTCCCCGACCCGTGGCCCAAGAAGCGGCACCACAAGCGGCGGCTGATCCAGCCCGCGTTCCTGAGCCTGGCCGCGACCCGGCTCGGGCCCGGCGCGACCGTGCACTGCGCGACCGACTGGGAGCCGTACGCCGAGCAGATGCTCGAGGTCCTCTCGGCGCACCCGGACTTCGAGAACACCCAGGCAGCGGGCGGCTTCGCACCGCGTCCCGCGTTCCGGCCGCTGACCCGTTTCGAGGGCCAGGGACTGGACAAGGGTCATGTCGTGAACGATCTTCTTTTCCGCCGCGTACCTCACCGGCAGCCGTAGGCCCGACCGGTCGTCCCGCCGGGCCCGTATTTCCCGACGGCCCGCCGTCGGGTCACCGTTAGGGTCGATGCCGTGGCCACCAGTTCTCCCCTTCCGACCGCCCGGGACCACTCCGGACGCCATCAACATCCGCACTGGTGGCAGCGCCGCTGGGTGCGTTACGGCGCGCTGAGCACGCTGCTCGCGCTGTCCGGTCTGGTGATCCTCGCGCTGGTGCGGCTGCAGACCGGGCCCGAGGGGTTCCTGGTGGGCATCGGGCTGGCGGTGCTGCCGGTGCCGTGGCTGATAGCCGCGTTCCGCTGGCTGGACCGGGTGGAGCCGGGCCCCTGGCGGAACCTGATCTTCGCGTTCGCCTGGGGCGCCTGCGCGGCCGCGCTCATCGCCATCGTCGCCAACAGCTTCGCGACCCACTGGATCGCCACGGCCGCCGCCGACCCGGACGAGGCCGACACCCTGGGCGCCACCCTGATCGCGCCGGTCGTGGAGGAGTCCGCGAAGGGCGCCGCCGTACTGCTGGTCTTCCTCTTCCGCAGGCGCGACTTCACCGGCATCGTGGACGGCGTGGTGATCGCCGGGACCACCGCGACCGGCTTCGCGTTCACCGAGAACATCCTCTACCTGGGCACCGCCTTCGGCGAGGACCGGGTCACCGGAGCCGGCGCCATCGTCTCGGTCACCGCCGCCACCTTCTTCGTCCGCGTGGTGATGTCGCCGTTCGCGCACCCGCTGTTCACGGTGTGCACCGGCATCGGCTTCGGCCTGCGCGCGCTCGCGGCACCCGGGCAGCGGGTGCGGCGCGTGCTGTTCCCGGTCGGCGGGCTGCTGCTGGCGATGTCCCTGCACGGCCTGTGGAACGGCTCGGCGTCCTTCGGCCAGTTCGGCTTCCTCTTCGTCTACGCCGGTTTCATGGTGCCCGCGTTCGGCCTGCTGACCTGGCTGGCGGTGTGGACCCGGCAGAACGAACTGCGCACTGTGCGCGAGGAGTTGCCGACCTATGTGTTCGCCGGATGGCTCGGCCCGGCGGAGCCGTTCGTGCTCGGTTCGATGCGGGCGCGCCGGGTGGCCCGCGACTACGCCCGGCACCACCTCGGCGGCCGCCCCGCCGCCCGCGCGGTCGCGCAGTACGAGGCGTACGCCACCTCGCTCGCGTTCCTGCGGCGCCGGGCGCGCCGGGGCAGGGCCGGGGCGGACTTCCTGACCCGTGAGCACGAGCTGCTGGCCGCGCTGTGGCGGCGCCGCGAAGTGGCCCGCCCCGCGCTGGAGTACGCGGCCCGGGGCACCGCGCCCGTCCCCCGGCCGCAGTGGCCCGCGTACGGCCACCCCTCGGTGCCGTACGCGGGCTACGGGTACGGGAGTCACGGGAGCGGAGGCTACGGCTACCCGTCGGTGCCGTACTCCGGCTACAACCCCTACCGGTCGTAGCGCCCGTCCCGCCGGATCAGGCGGAGGCGTCGGTCAGCCGGTCCAGTTCGTCCTGGGTCAGGCGCAGGCCGGCCAGGCCGAGCAGGGCCGGGAGCTGGTCGAGGGTGCGGGCCGAGGCGATGGGGGCGACGACGGTCGGCTGGGCGGCGAGCCAGGCGAGGGCCACCGTGGCGACGGGCACGCCGTGGGCGGCGGCCACCTCGTCCAGCACCGTGAGCACCCTCTGGCCGCGCTCGGACGCCAGGTGCTTGGCGGCGCCCTCGGCACGGGGGCTGTCCACCTCGGTGCCGGGCCGGTACTTGCCGGTCAGGAAGCCGGAGGCAAGGGCGAAGTACGGCACCGCGCCCAGGCCCTCCCGGGCGGCGAGGTCCTGCAGCGGGCCCTCGTAGGTGTCGCGGGAGACCAGGTTGTAGTGGGGCTGGAGGGCGACGTAGCGGGCCAGGCCCTCGCGGTCGGAGAACTCCAGGGACTCCTGCAGCCGCTCGGCACTGATGTTGGAGGCGGCGATGTGCCGGACCTTGCCCGCCCTCACCAGCTCGTCCAGGGCGCCGATGATCTCCTCGACGGGGACCTCGGGCTGGTCGAAGTGGGTGTAGTAGAGGTCGATGTGGTCGGTGCCGAGGCGGCGCAGGGAGGCGTCGGCGGCCGCCTTGATGTTCGCGGCGGACAGGCCCTTGTACTCCGGGTGCTGGCTCACCTTGGTGGCGACGACCACCTGGTCGCGGTTGCCCCGGGAGGCGATCCACTTGCCGATGATCGTCTCCGACTCGCCGCCGGAGTTGCCCTCGACCCAGGACGAGTAGGAGTCGGCGGTGTCCACGAAGTTGCCGCCCGCCGCCGCGTAGGCGTCGAGGACGGCGAAGGAGGTCTTCTCGTCGGCGGTCCAGCCGAAGACATTGCCGCCGAGGGCGAGCGGGAAGACCTCGAGGCCGGAGGAACCGAGCTTGCGCAGAGGAAGAGAGGCAGTCATGTCTCTACTCAACGATCACTCGGGGCCCGTCCATTCCGGCTGCCCCGGGGATCACGCCTGTCTCAGAGGCCGCGCCCGCCTCAGGGGTTGAGCCCCTTGCCGCGCAGCCACGTCGTCGGGTCGATGCCGGTGGCCTGGCCGCCGGGGTGGACCTCCAGGTGGAGGTGGGGGCCGGTGACGTTGCCGGTGGCGCCGACGCGGCCGATGACCTCGCCGGTGGCGACCTTCTGGCCGACCGAGACACCGATCGAGGACTGGTGGCAGAACCACAGCTCGGTGCCGTCCTCGAGGGTGAGGACGGTGCGGTAGCCGTAGGCGCCGGCCCAGCCCGCCTGGGTGACGGTGCCGCCGTGGATGGCCTTGATGAGCGTGCCGGTGGGCGCGGCGAAGTCGAGACCGGTGTGGTAGCCGGAGGACCACATCGCGCCGGGCTGCCCGAAGGTGCCGGTGATCGTGTACGAGGAGGTCGGCAGCGTGTACTGCTTGGCCAGCGCGGCCAGTCGGGCCGACTCGGCCTTCTTCTTCGCGTCGGCCTCCGCCTTCTCCTTGGCGGCGGCGGCCTTGGCCGCGGCCTCCTTCGCGGCCTGGGCGGCGGCGTCGGCGGTCTGCTGGTCGGCCGCGGCGACGGCGGCCGCGGTGGCGCGGATGTCGGCCCGGTTCTGCTGCTGCTCGGCCTGGGCGATGATCCGGCTGCGCAGGGCCTCGCCCGCGTCGGCGGACTCCTCGCTCTGCGCGGAGGCGGTGCCGACGGCGGCGAGCGAGGGCGCGGGGGTCTCGGCGCCCTGGTCCAGCAGGGAGTCGACGCCGGGCAGGTCGGGCAGCGCGATGGACACCGGCGGCTTGCCGGTGTTGGCGCTGGCCATGCCGCCCGCGCCGACGGCGGCGATGACACCGACACCGAGCACGGTGGAACTGCGGGCGAGACCGCCGCCGCGCTGCTTGGCGACGCGATGCCGGCCGTTGCGCGGGGCCGGGACGGACTCCTCGGTGGGGTTCCACTCCTCCCAGGGGCCGTCGGAGCGCGGTGCGCCGTAGCCGAAGGTGTGGTTCTCGCCCGGGGTCGGCGCGAAGGGGGTGTGGGGGTCGGACGCCACGGGGGCGGGCTCCTTTCCTTCCGCCGCCTACCGGGTTAGCTGACGGGTTCGGAGCAGAAGGTCTCCTACGCGCGTATACCGGCCGTGATCCATACGGTTCACGGCAGATGTCCGCGTGATGCACCCCTTGGTGGTGGTTCCCCGGTTCCCTCGCGGGATTCGGCGCGTGCGCACGGAGCCGTCTCGGGTGACGGCTGGGACGACCGCGCTGCGTTATCGAACGTTAATAGACCCGGCCATCGGATTCCAAGCCGGGCCAGCTTGATCTTTAAGCTTCTTCGGAGCGGACTTAACCACCAAGCCGGGCGGAAAGAGGGCGAGTTGACCGGCGATCAGCAGCGAGCGCGTTTTTGATGATGACTCAGAATCGCTGCGGAGGGAAACCTTTACCTCACGGTGCGTGACAGCGAGGGGCCGGGAAAACACTCAGGGCCGGAATCCGATGAACTGGATTCCGGCCCTGAGTCTTCAGTAGCGGGGACAGGATTTGAACCTGCGACCTCTGGGTTATGAGCCCAGCGAGCTACCGAGCTGCTCCACCCCGCGTCGTTGTGTCTCAACCATACGTCATGCGCGGGGCCAGATGCACATCCATAACGCGTGACCTGCGCCTCAGAGCAGCAGATGGCCGTTCGGGGCCTTCGCCGCGGCCTCGTACTCGGGCAGCGTCACCACCGTCACGCCCCCGTCCGCCAGCACCCCGGACCCGTCGGCCGCCGTCACGAAGGTGTCCGGCTCGCGCCACGCGGTGACCACCCGGCGTACGCCCGAGCGCAGGATCAGCCCGGCGCACGGGACGGGCCGGGAGGCGCGGCGGGCGCACGGTTCCAGGCTGCTGTAGACGGTGGCGCCGGGCAGCCGCGGGTCGTCCGGGGCGATCTTGGCGAGGGCGGCCTCCTCCGCGTGGACCACCGGGTCGCCGCCCTCGCGCGAGTGGCCGCGCGCCAGCTCGGTCCCGTCGGCGGCGACCACCACCGCGCCGACGCTGAAGGCGGTCTCCGAGGGCGGGCACAGCGTGGCCAGCTCGCAGGCGGTACGCAGCCAGCGGTGGTCGGCGGCGACGGGCAGCGGGCCGGTGCCGGGGGCGGTGGGCTCGTAGCGCATGAGCACCACGTCCTCGATGCGGCGGCTCTCGGTGAGGCGGAGGCGGCCGCCCTGGTAGGCGCCGGGTCCGAAGAGGCGGGGCGCGGCCGGGTCGCCGACGAAGAGCGGGGCGAGGACCAGCTGGAGTTCGTCGGCGAGGCCCTGCTGGAGGAGCTGGGTGTGGACGGTCCCGCCGCCCTCGACCATGAGACGCCGTACGCCGCGCTCGTCGTGCAGATGGGTGAGCAGGGCGCGCCAGTCGAGGGCGGGGCCGAGGGAGACGACGTCGGCGGTGTCGCCGAGGGCGCGGGCGGCCCGCTCGGCGCCCGGGTCGGTCGTGTAGACGACCTTCTCGCCGCCGGTGTGCCAGAAATTGGCCTCCGGATCGAGGTCGCCCGAGGCGGTGACGGTGACCTTGAGCGGGTACTCCGGCCTGCCCTCGGCCCGGCGGACCGCGCGGCGCCCCGGCGCGTTGACGAGGAGGCGGGGGTTGTCGGCGCGGATGGTGCCGGCGCCGATCAGGATGGCGTCGACGGAGGCGCGCACCTCGTCCACCCGGTCGAAGTCGGCGGGGCTGGAGAGGAGCAGGCGGTCGGGGCCGGTGTCGTCCAGGTAGCCGTCGAGGGAGACGGCGGCGGACAGCAGGACGTACGGGTACGGCATCGGCGCGCTCTCTCCGGGTGACTCGCGGGCTGATCTTGGTTCAAGTTTGAAACAAACCTACACTGGCGGCATGACGACCCGCTGGCTCACGCCCGAGGAGCAGCGCGCCTGGCGCGCCTACCTCGCCGCCTCCCAGTTGCTGGAGGACGCGATCGACCGGCAGCTCCAGCAGGACGCCGGGATGCCACACCTTTTCTACTCGGTGCTGGCCACCCTCTCCGAGGCGCCCGACCGGCGGCTGCGCATGACCGACCTCGCGGAGCACCTGAAGATCACCCGCAGCCGGCTGACGTACGCGGCGAACCGGCTGGAACGGGACGGCCTGGTACGGCGCGAGGACTGCCGCTGGGACCGGCGCAGCAGCATCGCGGTGCTGACCGACGAGGGGATGGCCGTCCTGGAACGCACGGCGCCCGGCCATGTCGACACGGTCCGCGCGAACCTCTTCGACCGGCTGACCCCGGAGCAGGTGCGGCAGCTGGAGGAGATCTGCGCCGGGGTGGCGCGGGGGCTCCAGGGCGAGGAGGCCGGGGGTGCGGCGGCGGAGGAGGTGCCGTGGCGACGGCGGTCGACGCCGTACGCGGAGCCGCCGCGCTGAGCCGCCGTGCTGAGCCGGTGCTGAGCGGTGTCGGACCGCTCACGGACAGTTGATTCAACTTTTAAGCATGCGGTAGGGTCCGGAACCGTACCGCTCTGTTTCAAATCTGAAGCAGATGGAGCGCGGCCGACGACCGCGATGCCGACCGCACGGAACCCGGAGGCCCGATGCCCGACACCCCCGCCGCCACCCCGCGCGCCCGCGTCCGGGTGCCGCTGCGCTTCGGCGACGGCTACGCGGCCGACGCCGAGCTGGTCACCTTCCACGGGCTCACCGACGGCCAGGAGCACCTCGCCCTCGTCCTCGGCGACCCCGGCCCGGTGCCGCTGGTGCGGCTGCACTCCGAGTGCCTGACCGGCGACGTCTTCGGCTCGGCCCGCTGCGACTGCGGGCCCCAGCTGCGCGAGGCGGTCGAGCGGATCGCCGTACGCGGCGGCGTCCTCCTCTACCTCCGCCAGGAGGGCCGCGGCATCGGCCTCTACAACAAGCTCGACGCCTACGCCCTCCAGGACCAGGGCCTCGACACCTACGCCGCGAACGCCGCCCTCGGCCTCCCCGAGGACGCCCGCGACTACACCGCCGCCGCGCAGATGCTGGGTGCCCTCGACATCACCGAGCTGGACCTCCTCTCCAACAACCCCGACAAGGCCGCCCAGTTGCGCGCCCTCGGCATATCGGTCCGCGACCGCGTCCCGACGGGCGTCTTCACCACGCCCCACAACGTCCGTTACCTGCGCGCGAAGGTCCTCCAGACCGAACACACGCTGCCGCTCGGGGAGTTGGGGGAAGTGGGGGCCTGACGGGAGCGCGTGCGGCCGACGCCCGCCCCTGAGTCCCGGGCTCCCGGTGATCCGTCCCGGGCTCCCCCGGACGGATCACCGGGGGTGCCGCCGCTCACGGAAGGGCCGAGTCTGGGACCGGGCGGCCCCCACCGCCCGCCGTTCCGCTGTTCCGCCGTTCCGCCGTTCCGCATGCGACCGACCGATGGCCTCGCCCCACCCACGCTGGAGCGTCCGATGAGCCGAGCCGTGACCTCGTTGGTCGTCATCTGCGACTGGCCCCTGCTGCGGCTCGGTCTCGCGCAGGCGATCAACGCGCAGCCGGACATCGACATCGTCAGGTTCGTCGAGAGCGTCGACGAGGTGCCGCGGGTGCCGTCCGGCGCGGAGATCATCCTTCTCGTCAACCTGCAGGCCGGTGATCAGGCGACCTCCGGCGAGGTCGCCCGGCTGCACCGGGCCGGGCACGCGGTCGTCGTCCTGTCGGCCTCCGAGCCGCAGTCCGACGCCGTGCTGTGCATCCAGGCCGGAGCCCGCGGCTATCTGGGCCGGCAGACCGGCATTCCGGAGCTGCTGACAGCCCTGCGCGCCGTCGCCTCGGGAAGCGACTACTTCGGCGCCAGTCTCGCCGGCCGGAGCATCCCCGCGGCCCCTCCCCGCATCACGAGCCGCGAGCGGGAGATCCTCCAGCTGCTGGCCGGCGGCGCGACGGACCGCGAGATCGCCACCAAGCTGAACATCACCGAGAACACGGTGCACACGCATCTGGAGCGGCTCCGCAAGAAGAGCGGCTGCCGCCGCAGGGCCGACCTCACCCGGCTGGCCCTGGAGTACGGCGTCATCGACACCGGCCCCGCGAAGTGACCGCCGCTCATCCGCCGGGTGCGCTCGCGCCCGCCGCGCCCGGGCGAATGTCGTTCAGGCTGCCCACGACGGTCACGGACGGCGGGCGGGGCGGTACGGGCACCTGGACGAGGATGGGGACGTACACGATCTCCCCGTGCCTGAACTCGGCCTTCGCCGACAGCCGGTAACACCTCACCGTCCCCGGGTCGCGCCGCGTCGCGTAACACCGGAGCTCCCCCGGGTACGCGGTGGCCCGCGGGGCGGGCGAGGAGTCCGAGGGCCCGCTCGCCTCCGCCGCACCCGCCGACGCGCCCCACCCGCCGACCGCGCAGCAGGCCGCGACGACCGCGACCACGAGGCTCACACCACGCACGGCCGTCTCCCTCCACGTCGAGCGCATACGTCGTGCCTCGCGGAGGGTTCCTCCGCGAGGCACGAATCCAACGGTCAGCCCTGGGTTCCGCCCTGGGTGTTGCCAGCGCCG